>NZ_BAAAHH010000001.1:0-26316 GCF_039525175.1 Actinocorallia libanotica | reverse complement strand
GGGCCGGCCCCGCCCCCCCCCGGGGGGGGGGAGCGGGGCCGGGGTGCCTCACTTGCCGGGTTCGGGGTCGCGAGGGAGGCCGAGCAGGCGCTCACCGATGATGTTGAGCTGGACCTCGGTGGTGCCGCCGTAGATCGTCATGGCGCGGCTGAAGAGCATGGCGCGGGCGACGATGCCGGTGGGGGCCATCGGCTCCTCGATCGCGGCCAGGTCGCCCTGGGAGGCCCAGCAGTGGTCGGCGACGTTCTGGTTGAACTGCACGCCCAGCAGCTTGCGGACCGAGGCCTCGGCGCCGGGGTTGACGCCCGACAGCTGCTTGAGGGTGGTGCGCAGGCCCAGCAGGTCGATCGACTGGCCGTCGGCGATCAGCCGGCCGGCCTCGGCCTTGGCCTGCGGCGTCAGCTCCCTGCCCTCCAACCACGCCAGCAGCTCGGGCACTCCCATGCCCAGGCCGCCGCCGGTGGACAGCGACACCCGCTCGTTGGAGAGGGTGTTGCGGGCGACCTGCCAGCCCTTGTCGACCTCGCCGACCACGCAGTCGTCCGGCACGAACACCTCGTCGAGGAAGACCTCGTTGAACAGCGCCTCGCCGGTGAGCTCGCGCAGCGGGCGCACGTCCACGCCGGGGGACTTCATGTCCACCAGGAAGTAGGTGATGCCCTCGTGCTTGGGCGCGTCGGGGTTGGTGCGGGCGATGCAGAAGCCCCACTGGGCGTGCTGGGCGACCGAGGTCCAGATCTTCTGGCCGGTCAGCTTGAAGCCGCCCTCGACCTTCTCGGCCTTCATCGACAGCGCGGCCAGGTCCGAGCCGGCGCCCGGCTCGGAGAACAGCTGGCACCAGACGATCTCGCCGCGCAGCGTCGGGCGCAGGAAGCGCTCCTTCTGCTCCTCGGAGCCGTAGCTGACCAGGGACGGCACCAGCCAGGCGCCGATGACCAGGTTGGGCGCCTTGACCTTGGCGGCCCGCAGCTCCTGCTGGATGAGGATCTGCTCGATCGGCTGGGCGCCGCGGCCCCACGGCTTGGGGAAGTGCGGGACCGTCCAGCCCTCGTCGCCCATCTTGGCGTTCAGCTCGCCGCGGTCCTCGATCGCCTTCAGCTCGGCGATCTCGGCGCGGACGCGCTCGCGCAGCGGCGCGGTGTCCTCGTCGAGCTCCAGCTCGACCGCGCGGCGGCCGCCGGCCAGCGCCAGCTCGGCCACCTCGACGGCGGCGTCGTGCGCCGACGCCGACAGCGCCTTGTTGGTCAGCGTCCGGCGCAGGTAGACGTGGGCGTCGTGCTCCCAGGTGAAGCCGATGCCACCGAGGATCTGGATGGCGTCGCGGGCGATCTGCGCGCAGGTGTCGGGGGCGATCACGGCGGCGACGGCGGCGGCGAACCGGGCGTCCTTGGCCCCCTCGCCCACGGCGCGGGCGGCGTCCCAGACGGCGGCGCGGGCCTGCTCCAGGCCGATGAGCATGCGGGCGGCCTTGTGCTTGACGCCCTGGAACTGGCCGATGGGCCGGCCGAACTGCTCGCGGACCTTGGCGTACTCGGCGGCGGTGGTCACGCCCCAGGACGCCGCGCCGATACTCTCGGCGCCCAGCAGCACGGCGGCCAGGTCGTTCACGCGCGCGTCGGTGACGCCGTCGAGCACCCGCTCGGCGGGGACGGCCAGGCCCTCGGCCTCGATCCGGCCCGAGCGCCGCACCTTGTCCAGGCTCGGCCGGGCGGTGACGGTCAGCGCGGCGGCGTCGACGGCCACCCAGTCCTCGCCGGCCTTCAGCACGATCACGTCGGCCATGCCCGCGCCCAGCACCGGCTCGGCCGAGCCGCTGATGCTCAGCGCGTCGCCCTCGCGGACGGCGGTGAAGCCGCCGGCCAGGCAGAGCGCGCCGGTGCGGGAGCCGTCGGCCAGGCCGGCCAGCAGGCCGTGCGCCTTGGCGTTGGTGGAGGAGGCGATCACCGCGCTGGCCAGCACGGTGGGCAGGAACGGGCCCGGCGCGGCGGCGCGGCCCAGCTCCTCGGCGACCACGGCCAGCTCCAGCAGCCCGTAGCCCTGGCCGCCCTGCTCCTCGGGCAGGTGCAGGCCCAGCAGGCCCTGCTCGGCCAGCTGGGGCCAGAACGCGGGCCTGGTCTCCTCCTCGGCGTCCAGGGCGGCGCGTACCACCGCCTGGGTCACGTAACGCTCGGCGAAGCCCCGCACCGACGCGGCCAGGTCCTCGTGCTCCTCGGTCAGCCCGATGGCCATGCGCACACCTCTCCAGTCGTCCCGGCCGGCTCCGCCCAGGGGGTGCGGCTCCGTAGCCGAGGGTTATTCTAGAACGGGATTCAATCACACTGGAGTGGCGACTCTACTCACTCCCCCGCTCCCGAAGGAACCCCCGGTAGTACGCCAGGAGCCGGTCCACCGCGTCCTCCTCGCCGGGCAGCTCACGGCCCCGCCGCGCCGACGCCTCGGCCAGGCCGCGCGCCTTCCGGGGGTCCTCCAGGACCGAGGCGACCGCCTTGGCGAGCTCCCCGGCGTCGCGCGGGGGCACCAGCAGCGCCGCGTCGTCCGTCATGCCGGGGATGCCGCCGACCCGGGTGGCCACCAGCGGTCGGCCCGCCCGCAGCGTCTCCTGGACGAACAGGGGCTGGCCCTCCCACAGGCTCGGCACCACGACGAGGTCGGCCGCGGCCAGCAGCTCCGGGACGTCGTCGCGCCGCCCCAGCAGCCGGACCGGCAGGTCGTCGGCGGCGATCCGCTCGCGCAGCCGCCCGTCCAGCGGGCCGTCCCCCACCAGCAGGAAGAGCGTCTCCTTCTCCCGCAGCCAGCCCGCCACCTCCAGGAGGTCGAAGAGGCCCTTCTGGTCGGCCAGCCGCGCCACCGTCAGGACCGCGTGCTGGTCGCCCAGGCCGAGCTCCTCGCGCAGCCGCTCCCGGGCGTCCGGGCCGGGCTTGCGGTCCATCTGGGGGGAGGGCACCAGCGCGTGGCCGACCCGGCGCGCCCCCAGCGCGCGCATGCGCTCCTCCAGGTCGGGCGAGACGCCCAGCACGCCGGAGGCGCCGCGCGCCACGACCCGCTCCAGCACGGCGTAGGCGGCCCCGACCATCCCGCCCTCCAGCACCGCGTTGTGCAGGGTGACCACCACCGGCGGCCCCGTCTCCACCCGCAGGCCCTCCAGCCTGCCGCGGGCCAGCACCGCCAGCCCCCCGGCGCGCAGCCCGTGCGCGTGCACCACGTCGGCGCCGCGCACCAGCGAGCGCAGCCGCGCCACCGCCTTGAGGTCGGTTCCGGGCCGGGGCCGGTCGGCGATCTCCACCGGGGCGAACCGCACACCCGGCCCGGAGAACCCGAAGGTCTTCTCGGTGGACTCGGGCCCGCACACCAGCACCCGCGCGCCGCGGGCCGCCAGCCCCGCCGCCACGGACCGCACGTGCGCCCCGATCCCGCCCGCGCTGGTGGCCAGCACCAGCGCGACCCTCATGCCGTGCCCTTCTTCCATGTCCTCACCTCGCCGTAGTCGTACTTCCCCCGGACGGCCCGTCCCCCGACCGTAGCCTGACCGCCCGCCCCCCGCGGCACACCCTGTGGACGGCCCGGCGCGCGTCCCGCCACGGGCGGCGCGCCGCCGGACGCGCGCCCTCCGGGGAACGGCCCGACGATCAAGGTCGTGCCCGGATCCCTACCCGCCGTCCGGGCCGCTCACCTCCGCCGCGCCAGGATCTCGCGGAGGTCGTCCCTGGCGGTGAAAGCGGCGAGCACGCCGAAGACGATCGCGGCGGCCAGCGCGGCGGCGGCCGCGCCCAGCAGGTTGTGCATCTGGTCGCCCACCCCGAACGCCCGCGCGACCGAGTACCCGGCCGCCGCGCCCACCGAGCCGCCCAGCAGCCCGCCGAGCGCCGCCCTGGGCAGCCCGTCGACGGCGGCCAGGCCCCGGGCGCGCACCAGCGCCACCAGCAGCAGCGCCCCGGCGACGGTCATGCCCGCGGCGTTGCCGAAGCCGAAGGCCGCGACCACCCAGTCCTCGGGCACGAGCCGAACGAGCACGACGTCCGCCACCAGCACCGCCACCCAGCCGATGACGACGGCCCGCGCCGACTCCCTGCCCCGGTCGCAGGCGTACAGGGCGCGCCCCAGATGGGCGACCAGCCCGTAGCCGAGCAGGCCCGGCGCGAACGCCAGCAGCGCCCGCGCCAGCACCTCCGGCTGGGCCTCCACGCCCGGCCGGGGCGGGTCGAAGAACCAGGCGACCGGCACCGCGACCGCGGCGACCAGGGCCGCGCCCAGGCAGGAGACCAGCACCACCGCCCGCGTGGTGCTCGCGGCGATCCGGTCGAAGTCGGCGGGGTCGGCGTCCTGGAAGCGGGCGGACAGCGACTGGAAGGCGCTGGTGGCGATCGGCACCACCAGGATCGCCCACGGCAGCAGGTAGATCGCCCAGGCGTAGGTGTAGTGGGACAGCGCGGCCTTCGTACCCTGGTTCTTCAGGATCAGGATCGCCAGCGTCGTCAGCTGCTGCGCCACCACCGTCGCCAGTCCCGCGAACGCCAGTACGCGCACCTGCCGCCCCACCCCGTCGGGGAAGCGCAGCGCGGGCCGCAGCCTCAGCTTCAGCGGCCAGCCGGCCGCCAGCGCCACGACGACCATCGCCGACACGCCCACCGTCGTGCCGACCGAGAGCATGAGCTCGGCGTCGCGCGGCACCTCCGGCAGCCGGTCGGGGTCGTGCCCGTCCATCAGCGGGACGTAGGCCAGGTAGGCCGCGATCATCACCAGGCTGGACAGCAGGGGCGCCAGCGCCGGGCCGGTGAACCTCCGGTGAGACTGCAGCACCCCGTACAGCACGACCGCCAGCCCGTACATCACGATCTGCGGCGCGAACACCAGCAGCATCCGCGCCCCGATCGCCCGGTACGCCGCAGGGTCGCAGCCGCCCAGCTCACCGCCCCAGCTGAGCAGCGCCATGATCGGCCCGGCCAGCAGCGCCACCAGCAGCGCCAGCGGCACCAGCAGCATCAGCACCCAGGTGAGCAGCGCCGAGGCCGTGCGCCGGACGGTCTCGCCCTCCCCGCGTTCGGCGGGCCCCGCCAGCACCGGCACCACCATGCTGGCCAGCGCGCCCCCCGCGACGATCTCGAACATGATGTTCGGCACCTGGTTGGCGGTGAAGTACACGTCGCTCAGGCACGAGGTGCCGACCGTCTGGGAGAAGACCGCGGTGCGGCCGAACCCGGCAAGGCGGGACAGGACGGTCAGGACGGCGATGAGGAGGGCGGCGCCGGCGATACCGCTCGCGAGGCGTCTCACCGGACCTGGACGGGCTCCGGCTTGGTCTCGACCGGGCGGCGGCCCAGCATGTCCACCCAGTTCAGCGGCGGGCTCTCCCGGATGACCTTGGTGAAGCTGACGTACTCGCTGACGGCGTTCAGCGCCACCAGGCCGCCCAGCACCGCCAGCCGCCCCGGCAGCGGCAGCCGCGTGGCCGACAGGCCCAGCAGCGCGCCCAGCGCGTTGGCGCCGGCGTCGCCGAGCATCGCCCGCTCGCCCAGGTCCTCGGGCAGCAGCGCCACCGCCGCGCCCAGCGGGGCGGCGACCACGGCGGCCCCGGCCCCGGCGGCCAGCAGCAGCCCGGTGATCAGACCCACCTTGATCGCCCGGCCGGGCCGCAGGTCGAAGAGGTTCATCACGTTCGCCCCGGCGGCGACGATCGCCCCGTTGAGCAGGGTGTCCAGCGCGCGCCCCGCCGGCGTGCGGGCCGGGGAGCCGGCGAGCGCGGCGGCGGCCAGGCCGGTCGCGCCGATGCCCAGCACCTTGACCGCGCCGGTCGTCACCTCGCCGCGGGCCAGCGCCGCGAGGTGGCCCTTGAACCCGCGCGAGGAGCCGTCGCCGGCCAGGTCGTCGTAGGCGCCCAGCACCCCGGAGGCGGCGCCCGCCACCAGCGCGGCGGCGCGCATCCGGCCGGTCAGGCCGGGCGCGGCCAGCCCCGCCGCGGCGGCGCCGGCCACGAACGCCGGTCCCTCCAGCAGCGTGACCGGCTCGGAGCGGTGGTTGACGCGGCCCCACACCTCCTGCCCGGTGAGGCCGTTGAACCCCGGCGGGCGGCGGGTGAGCGCGGTGTAGGCGGCGCGGGCGGCGACGGCGCCGAGGACTGTGCCGATCAGGAGACGCTTCACGGCTTTTCTCCAGAGGTGGTCGGGACGGTGGGCAGGGGCTCGGGCAGGTAGCCGCTGACGTCCGACCCCGTGCCGTAGTGGCCGGACCGCCCGCTCATCTCCACGTTGAGCGCCAGGACGGTCACGATCTGCCCGGAGGCGGTGTTCGCGGCGTCCACCGAGGAGACCGACGAAGCCGCGTCGGAGGAGCGCAGCGCGGACAGGAGTCCGCCCGCGCCCGCCGAGGAGGCGTCGCCGGCCGCCACGGTGCCACGGGTGCCGCGGTCGAACGCCGCCGTCAGCGCGACCAGCGCCTTGTCGTCCTCCTCGGCGCCGTCGCCTTCGAACGGGCTCGCCGGGGCCACCACTACCGCGAGTGTGGCACGGGCACCCGGCTTTCCGCCGGTGGTCAGCAGACCCTGGTCGCGGAAACCCTGCAGGACCGACCCGGAGCCGACCTCCTCGTGCCCGGCCTGGTCGGCGTCCTTGGTCACCAGCATGGTCGCCAGCAGCGTCCCGGCCTTGGTGTAGGCGTCCGCGCCCTCGGGATAGGTCAGGTCGGCGGGCTTGTGCACCTCGGCGAGCTGGTCGACGGCCTGCACCTGGTCGTCGGAGAGGAACTTGTCGGTCAGGCTCACCCAGCCGGTGACGGTGCCGCCCGCCTCCTTGACCGCCGCGTCCAGGCCGGTGCGCATGGCCTCCTCGGCGCCGGGCGCCAGGACGAAGAGCACCGACTCGTCCTTCAGCCGGTCGGCCAGGATCTGCGGGCCGATCGCCTCGGCGAAGCGCTCCTCGCCCGCCAGCTGGTCGCCCTGGGCCTTCACCTGCGCCCGCAGCTCGTCGTTGTTGCGCTGGATGACCTGCACGTTCTGGTCGACGATCTTCTTGGACGCCTCCTGCGCGGCGGTCGTGGAGCCCAGCAGCAGGCCCGTCGCCAGAGCGAGGAAGACGGCGACGATGGAGACGAGGTGGTAGCGGAAATCGATCACGTGAAGAATCCGGTCAGCCAGAAGAGGAAGGAGTGCCAGTGCTCCACCAGGGCCGACATCAGGGTCGGCCCCGACGGGGAGACGGCCAGTGCCGCGACCATGGTGACCAGTGCCGCGGCCACCAGGACCAGCAGTGCCGAGGAGGAGATCCGGCTGCGGTACAGCAGGCTCACGCCCTTGGCGTCGACCAGCTTGCTGCCCACCCGCAGCCGGGTGAGGAAGGTGCTGGACATGCCGGCGCGGCCCTTGTCGAAGAACTCGACCATGTTCATGTGGGTGCCGACCGCGACGATGAGCTGGGCGCCCTTGTCGTCGGCCAGCAGCATCGCGCAGTCCTCGCTGGTGGCCGCGGCGGGGAACACCACCGCGTCCTGCCCGAGCTCCTCCACGCGCCTCAGGCCGGGCGCGCGCCCGTCCCGGTAGGCGTGCACGACGATCTCGGCGCCGCAGGTGAGCGCCTCGTCGGAGACCGAGTCCATGTCCCCGACGATCATGTCGGGCTTGTACCCGGCCTTCAGCAGCGCGTCGGCGCCGCCGTCGACGCCGATGAGCACCGGCTTGTACTCGCGGATGTAGGGGCGCAGCGTGGCGATGTCCTCGCGGTAGTGGTAGCCGCGCACGACGATCAGCGCGTGCCTGCCCTCGAAGGAGGTGCGCACGTCCGGGACGCCCACGCCGTCGGTGAGGAGCTCCTGCTCCTTCTTGACGTACTCCATCGTGTTGGCGACGAACGACTCCAGCTGGGCCGACAGCCCTGCCTTGGCCTCCTCGATGGCCGCCTCGATGGTCTCGGCGGTGTGCCGGATGCCCTTGGCGACCAGCTCGTCGCCGCGGTAGACCGAGGCGCCGTCCAGCCGCAGCACGTCGCCCTCGGCGACCTTGTCGAAGATCTCCGGGCCGACGTCGTCGAGGACCGCGATGCCGGCCTCCAGGAGGATCTCCGGGCCGAGGTTGGGGTAGCGCCCCGAGATGCTGCGCGAGACGTTGACCACGGCGGCGATCCCGGCCGTCACCAGCGAGTCGGCGGCGACGCGGTCGAGGTCGACGTGGTCGATCACCGCGATCTCGCCCGGCTGCATGCGTTTGGCCAGGTTCTTGGTGCGCTTGTCCAGCCGGGCGGTGCCGCTCACCCCGGAGCGGTCGTCACCGGCGCCGGACCTGCGCAGGCCGAAGAGGCGCACACCGCGCAGGCGTGATCGCGTGCGCGTGTCGGATTCGGCCCCCGGTTCGCTCATGACCTCTACATCCTGCCAGAGCCGTACAACCCGTCGGGTCAGGCCTGTTCGTCCTTGTCCCGGGCCGCGATGTCCAGCAGTTCCTCGGCGTGGGCACGCCCGAGTTCGCTGTCCTCCAGCCCGGCCAGCATCCGGGACAGCTCCCGGACCCTGGCGTCGGTGTCCAAGGTTTGCACACCGCTGCGGATCACGGTGCCGTCATCGGACTTTTCCACCAGAAGGTGCTGATCGGCGAAGGCGGCGACCTGCGGCAGGTGGGTGACCACGATCACCTGCGCGGTCCGCGCCAGCTTGGCCAGGCGGCGGCCGATCTCGACCGCGGCCTTGCCGCCGACACCCGCGTCGACCTCGTCGAAGACGAAGGTCGGCACCGGGTCGGCGCCGGCGAAGACCACCTCGATGGCGAGCATCACCCGCGACAGCTCGCCGCCGGAGGCACCGCGGTTCAGCGGCATCGCGGGCGCGCCCGGATGCGCGGCCAGCCGCAGCTCGACCTCGTCGACGCCGTGCGGGGTGAACCCGGCGGCGCGGGTGAGCGCGACCACGATGCACGAGTGCGGCATGGCCAGTGCCGACAGCTCGGCGGTGACCGCCGCGGAGAAGCGCTCGGCGGCCGCCTGGCGCACCTCGGTCACCCGCGCGGCGAGCTCGTGCAGCCGCTCGGCCAGCTCGGCCTCCTCGGCCTCCAGGGCGGCGATCCGCTCGTCGTCGCCCTCCAGCTCCTGCAGCCGCGCGGCGGCCTCCCGCGCCCAGGCCAGCGCCTCGTCCACGCCGCCGCCGTACTTGCGGGCGAGCATCGACAGGTCGGCGCGGCGCTCCTGGACGGCGGCCAGGCGCTTGGGGTCGGCCTCGACGGACTCGGTGTAGGCGGCCAGCTCGCCGCCGATGTCGGCGATGAGGTACCCGGCCTCGGCCAGCCGGTCGGCCAGCGCGCCCAGCTCCGCGTCGTGGTCGCGGACGGCCTCCAGCGCGCCGCGCGCGGTGCCCAGCAGGCTCGTGACGTCGGCGAAGGCCTCGACCTGGGACGGATCGCCCAGGAGCGCCTCGTGCGCGGTGTTGGAGGCGGTGCGCAGCGCGTCGGCGTTGGCCAGCCGCTCGTCCTCGGCGGCCAGCTCCACGTCCTCGCCGGGGCGCGGGTCGACCTTCTCGACCTCCTCCAGCCCGAAGCGCAGCCGCTCGGCCTCGTCGGCGCGCGCCCGCGCCTGCGTGGTCAGCTCCTCGAGGAGTTTGCTGACCTCGCGGTGGCGCTGGTAGGCGCGGGTGTACTCGCGCAGCGGCGCGACCAGCTCCGCGCCCGCGTAGCGGTCCAGCGACTCGCGCTGGCGGCCCGGCTGCAGCAGCCGCTGCTGGTCGGACTGGCCGTGTACGGCCACCAGGTCGTCGGCGAGCGCCAGCAGGGTGCCGACCGGCACCGAGCGCCCGCCCAGGTGGGCGCGGGAGCGGCCCTCGGCCGACACCGTGCGGGTGATGATCAGCGCGTCCTCGTCGAGGTCGCCGCCGGTCTCCTCCACCCGCGCCGCGGCCCGGCCCGCCGGGTCGAGGACGATCCTGCCCTCCACGACCGCCTTGTCGGCGCCCGGGCGCACCCGCCGCGGATCGCCCTTGCCGCCGAACAGCAGCCCGAGGCTGGTCACCACCATGGTCTTGCCGGCGCCGGTCTCACCCGTCACCACGTTGAAGCCCGGCGACAGCTCCAGCACTGCCTCGTCGATGACGCCAAGGCCCTTGATCCGGACCTCTTCGACCATCGGTCTCAAGGGGACACCTCATCCGCTCGCGCAGTACCGTTCTCCGCCGGACCGGGCACCCGATCCGGCGCAAAGATTATCGCTCCTGTGTGCGAACGCGCCCCCGCCAGCCCGCGACCGGGAGCCCGAACTTGGTCACCAGGCGGTCGGTGAACGGGGTGAGGTGCAGCCGTGCCAGCCGCACCGGAACCCCGCTGCGCCGCACCTCGACGCGGGCCCCCGGAGGCAGGTCGACGGTCCTGCGTCCGTCGCACCACAGTACGGCCCCCTCGTTCTCCTGGGTCACCTCGACCGCGACCGTGGAGGCCGGGGAGACCACCAGCGGCCGGGCGAACAGGGCGTGCGCGCTGATCGGCACCACCAGCATCGCCTCGACCTCCGGCCACACCACGGGGCCGCCCGCCGAGAAGGCGTAGGCGGTGGAGCCGGTCGGGGTGGCCACCACCACCCCGTCGCAGCCCCAGTGCGACAGCGGCCGCCCGTCGATGCCGACGACGAGCTGGAGCAGCCGCTCGCGCGCCACCTTCTCCACCGACGCCTCGTTCAGCGCCCAGGTGCGGTGGTCGGAGCCGTTGTGGCGCACCAGGACGTCGATCGCCATGCGCTCCTCGACCTCGTACTCCCCGGCGACGACCCGCGCGGCGACCGCGGCCAGGTCGGCCCGTTCGGCCTCGGCGAGGAACCCCACGTGGCCCAGGTTGACGCCCAGCACCGGGGTGCCGGTCTCACGGGTCAGCTCGGCGGCGCGCAGCAGGGTGCCGTCACCGCCCAGCACGATCACCAGCTCGGCGCCCTCACCGGCGGCGCGGTCGGCCGGGCAGGGCTCGGCTCCGGCGCAGCCGATGTCCTCGGCCTCCTCGGCCAGCACCCGCACTCCGATGCCCGCCTCCTCCAGCTGCCGGATCACCAGCCTGGCGCTGGTGACCGCGCCCGGCCTGCCGGTGTGCGCCATGATCAAAACGGTGCGGGTCATCGCGGTCCCTCCGCCACCGCCCGTTCCAGGTCCTCCTCGGCCAGGGGCGGGGCGCCGGCGCGCAGCCAGAGGAAGTACTCGACGTTGCCGGACGGACCCGGCAGCGGGCTGGCCGCCACGCCCAGGACGCCCAGCCCCAGCGTCGCTGCATGCGCCGCGACGCCGCGCACGGCCTCCTTGCGCAGCTCCGGGTCGCGCACGACCCCGCCCGCGCCGACGCGCTCCTTGCCCACCTCGAACTGGGGCTTGACCATCATCGCGTAGTCGGCGCCGGGCGCCGCGCAAGCCCGGATGGGCGCCAGGACCTTCGTCAGCGAGATGAACGACAGGTCGCCGACGACGACCTCCGGCGGCTCGCCGACGTGCTCGGGCGCCATGTCCCTGATGTTGAGCCGCTCCACCACGGTGACCCGCTCGTCGGTGCGCAGCGACCAGGCGATCTGCCCGTAGCCGACGTCCACCGCCACCACGTGCGCGGCGCCCGCGCGCAGCAGCACGTCGGTGAACCCGCCGGTGGAGGCGCCCGCGTCCAGGCAGCGCCGCCCCTCGACGCGCAGCCCGGAGAAGGCGCTCAGCGCCCCGGCGAGCTTGTGGCCGCCGCGGGAGACGTACTCGGGCCCCTCGTCCTGCTGTTCGACCACCAGCGCCGCGGACGTCTCGACCTGGGTCGCGGCCTTGGCGGCGACCTGGCCGCCGACCTTCACCCGCCCCTCGGCGATCAGCTGCCCCGCGTGTTCGCGGGAGCGGGCGAGCTTGCGCCGCACCAGCTCGGCGTCGAGCCTGCGGCGGCTCATCCGGTCGCCCCCCGGGCGGACTCCGCGTCGGCGAGGACCTCCTGCAGGCCCAGATGCACCCGCTCGAAGACCGCGACATGCCCAGCGACCGGCGTCCCCGGCAGCGCGCCGAGGGCGGCCAGCACGGCGTCGACCCGCTCGTCCCCGGTGGACCCTGGCTCCATCTCCCCGCCCATCACAACGCTCGACGATTCCCTCTGCCCGTGCAGACCGGGCGTCCCGGGAGGATCCGGTGTTCCCGGCGCGCCGCGGTTCGCATGCGGCACACGAAGAACGCTACCGTCCTGTGACGACGATGATGTCGGATGATGTCGACGGAACGGGGAATGGGCCTGTCATGGCGACGGTGGAGGAGTGCGAGGCGGCCCTGGCCGACCTCGTGTCCCGTCTCGATGAGGTCGACCCGGACAAATGGGCACAGCACGCGGTCGACCGCACGATCAGCTGCCACATCAGCGACCTGGGCGTCTCCTACGCCAGCCGCCTGAGCAGGACCGGCGTGGCGCCCTTCGCCCCCACCGGCGACCCCAGGTCCGCCCAGGTGCGCCTGACGATCGCCGCCCGCGACCTCGTCGACCTCGCCTCCGACCGCCTCAGCCCCACCAAGGCCTGGGCCACCGGAAGGCTCCGCATCGAGGCCAGCGTCCTCGACCTCCTGCGCCTGCGCAAGGTCCTGTGAACCCCTCCCGTTGACAATTCCGGGGGATGACTGTTTCATGACCTTCGTGTCCACGTGGCACCGGCCAGAGAGCAGTGGGCAGGCCGGCGACCGGGCGAGACACGGGATGCAAAGGAGCCGACTCATGGGCATTCTCCCCGCGCACAGCGCCTGACGTTCAGCGTCCGCGCACGGCTTCTCCCCTTATCGCATTATCGCGGTCTTCCGCTCATCGCGGTCTTTCCGCGCCGCCGTGCGCTCTTTTCCCCTTCCAGGCCTCATCGGCCTTTCCGCGATCTTCGCTTCCCCTTTCCCTCTCTCTCCCCGGGAGTTCTGACATACCATGCCCATGTCCTTCAACCATGCGGTCATCGAGGAGTTCCGCGCCAACGGCGGCCGCGTCGGCGGCCCCTTCGAGGGCGGCGACCTCCTGCTGCTCACCACCACCGGCGCCAGGTCGGGCGAGGAGCACACCGTCCCCCTCGGCTACGTGCGCGACGGCGCCCGCCTGCTCATCGTGGCCTCCGCCGGCGGCTCCGACCGCCACCCCGCCTGGTACCACAACCTGCTCGCCCACCCCATGGTCCGCGTCGAGATCGGCGACGAGATGTACGGCGCCATCGCCGTCCCCGCCGAAGGCGCCCGGCGGGACGCCCTGTTCGCCAAGGCCGTCGACGCCGCCCCCGGCTACGCCGACTACCAGAAGCAGACGGCCCGCACCATCCCGGTCGTCACGCTCCAGCGCTCGGAGCCCGAGGCGGACGCCCCTCCGCCCGCCGACCTGGCCGGCAAGCTCCTGGAAGTCCACACCTGGCTCCGCTCGCAGCTCCAGCACGTCCGCGCCGAGGCCGACGCCTACTTCACCGAACGGGAGCGCGGCGGCCCCGGCACTCCCCCGGGCTTGGGCCTCCAGCTACGCCAGCACTGCCTGGCCTTCTGCGAGTCCCTGACCTTCCACCACACCAGCGAGGACTCCCACCTCTTCCCCGCCCTCGAGGCGGCCCACCCCCACCTGCACGACACCTTCACCCGGCTCCACAAGGAGCACCAGACGCTCGCCCGCCTGCAGAAAGAGCTCCTCGACCTCCTGGAAGGCGTCTCCACCGCCGACCCGGAACGCTTCCGCACCGATCTGAAGCGCATCTCCGAGGAGCTCCGAGCCCACCTGTCCTACGAGGAGGAGCACCTCCTCCCGATCCTCGCCGAGATCCCCCTTCCGCCGGCCCTCACCTAAGCCGAATCCTGGGCGAACCGCCCCTTCCGCACCGCGGAAGAGGGCGGTTCGCCCGTTTTCTCCCAGCACCTGCAAATTCAAATATACATGTGCTAACTTTTCTTTGCATGTACGAGGACACGCCGTGAGCCCAGGCGGGCCGAGCGGAGACGACCTGCTGCGCGTGCTGAGCACACTGGCCAATCCGCACCGGCTGCGGGTGCTGGCCGCGCTGGCCGCGGAGGACGACTACGTGAGCCGGCTGGCGCGGCGGCTGGGAATCAGCCGGCCCCTGCTCCAGGTGCACCTGCGCAAGCTGGAGGCGGCGGGCCTGGTGACCGCGCGGACGGAGCTGTCGGACGACGGCAAGGCGCTGAAGTACTACGAGGTCAACCCGTTCGCGATCGAGCTGACACCGCGGTCCGTCGAGGCCGCGGTGCGCACGCTGACCGTTCCCGGGGACGAGACGAAAGGATCAGGCTGATGGACGGACACGAACTGGCGGAGGTCGTCGGCGCCCTCGGCGTCTTCGCCTTCATCACCACGGTGATCACAGTGATCATCCTGCAGGTCGGGGCGACGGTCCGCGCCCGCGCGGTGCTGGCGCGCGAGGAGGAGTACCGCAGGCTCGCCGAGTCCTCCGCGAACGCCCAGCGGGGAACCGACCGGCGGCTCGCCGAGATCCACGACCGGCTCGCCGCGCTGGACGAGCGGATGCGCTCGCTGGACCAGGTGCTCCGCACGGTCGAATGACCCGGTGGACGTTCCGGGCCGTCGAGCGGCAACTCGACGGCCCGGACGAAGAAGTGCCATCCCGCCATGGGGCGGGTTCTCACAGGACACTCCCTCAGGGAAAGGACAGCAGTTCGTGCTGCCTGAACGCAAATCCTCCCTCGGTCCGCTGGTGGAGCGGATCGCCGGCTGGTCGGTACGGCACCGTGCGGCGGCGATCACCGGCTGGCTCGCCCTGGTGGCCGTCTCCGTGCTGGCGGGCCCGCTGCTCGGCCTGGCCCCGGTGAACAGCACCGATCCCGGCGAGTCCGGCCGGGCCGACCGCGTCCTCGACGCGCAGACCTCCTACGTCCCGCTGCAGGAGAACATCCTCGTCCAGCCGCGCGGCGACGGCGCCGGACCGGCCGCCGCGGGCTCCCCCGCCCGGCGCGCCGTCGAGGACCTGACCACGGCCCTGCGCTCGCTGCCCGGCGCGGTCACCGCACTGCGCTCACCGCTGGAGCGGGACGGCCTCCTGTCCGCCGACGGCCGCTCCGCCCTGATCAACCTTCAGATCGCCGGACCCGGCGACGCGTTCTCCGCCCACTACGACGCGATCGCATCGGAGGTCGAACGGGTCGCCGCGCTCCACCCGGACGTCCGGGTCGCGCAGGCCGGGGACAAGAGCCTGGCGGACGCGGTGGACATGGGCATCAAGGACGACATGAAGCGCGCGGAGTTCTTCTCCCTGCCGCTCACCATCGTCATTCTGCTCGTGGTGTTCGGCTCGCTCGTCGCCGCCGGGATCCCGCTCCTGCTGGCGATCACCAGCGTGCTCGGCGCGTTCGGCCTGCTCCAGGTGGCCGCGCACTGGGTCCCCGTCAACAGCGCCGCCTCATCCATCGTCCTGCTGATCGGCATCGCGGTGGGCATCGACTACTCGCTCTTCTACCTGCGCCGTTCCCGCGAGGAGCGGGCGGCCGGGCGCGGTGTCGCGGAAGCCCTCGAGATCACCGCACGGACGTCCGGGCACGTGGTGGTCCTCTCCGGGCTCACCGTGATGGTGTGCCTCACGGGCCTGCTGTTCACCGGCCTCGACAACTTCAAGGGACTGACCGCCGGGACGCTCCTCGTCGTCGGCATGGCGGTGCTCGGCTCGGTCACCGTCCTTCCCGCGCTGCTGGCGGCGCTCGGCCCGCGGGTCGACAAGGCGCGGCTGCCCCTCCTGGGCCGCCGCGCCCCGGCCGACGGGTCCCGATTCTGGACGGCCGTGGCGGGCGTCGTGGTGCGCCGCCCGCTCCGGTCCGGCGGCCTGGCGGTTCTCGCGCTGGCCGTGATGGCCGTCCCGGCGCTGGACATGCGGCTCCAGGACGCCGCCGTCACCGACAGCCTCCCCCGGACGGTCCCCGTGGTGGACGCGGCGCTCCGCATGCAGGAGGCCTTCCCCGGGACTCCGTCCCCCGCCTGGATCGTCCTGTGGGAGAAGCGGCCCGGCGCGCTGGACGCGCCCGGCGTCCGGCGGGCGGTGGACCGGCTGGAGCCGATCTCCACCGCCCGCACCGACCGGATCCTGGTCGCCCGCGTGCCGCTCGCGCACTTCGGCACCGGTGAGACCGCCAACCGCTCGCTCGAGGCGCTGCGCGCCCACAGGGCCCCCGCCGCGCTCGGCTCCCTGGACGGCGTCGATCACGCGGTCTCCGGCAGGACCGCCTTCGCCTACGACTTCACCGAACGGATCACCGACCGCTCCCCGCTGGTCATCGGCTTCGTCCTCGCCCTGGCGTTCGTGCTGCTGGCCTTCTCGTTCCGCTCCCCGGTCATCGCGCTGATGTCGATCGCCCTCAACCTGCTGTCCCTGGGCGCGGCGTACGGCGTCCTCACCTGGGTCTTCCAGGACGGCCACTTCGGCTCCGTGCTCGGATTCACTCCCTACGGCGGGGTGATCGGCTGGCTGCCCCTGTTCATGTTCGTGATCCTCTTCGGGCTGAGCATGGACTACCACCTGTTCGTCCTCAGCCGCGTCCGCGAGCACCGGGCGGAGGGCTCCTCGATGAAGGAGGCGATCGTGGCGGGCGTCGGCACCGGCTCCGGGGTCGTGACCAGCGCCGCCACGATCATGATCGCCGCCTTCGGCGTCTTCGCCGTACTGTCGGCGATCGAGTACAAGATGATGGGCGTCGGCCTTGCGGCCGCCGTCCTGCTCGACGCCACCCTCATCCGAGGGGTCCTGCTGCCCGCCGCGCTCGCCCTGCTCGGCGACCGCCTGTGGCCCGTCCCCGCGCCCGCCGCCCCTCCGATGCCGGAGCCGGTGGCCTCCTAGCCCAGCCCCAGGACGTCCAGAGCCGGTTCGACGGCCCCGCGGGGGGCCGGGGTGTCGGTGTGCCAGGCGGCTGCGGCCAGGGCGTAGAGGCCGCGCCAGGGATCGCCTTCGCCGGTGATCCGGATGGCGGGTCCGTCCCAGGCGGCCGTCCAGGCTCCGCAGGTGTAGGCGCCCGCCTGCTCTTCGACCGGGGGGTGGTCGGTGAGCAGGCCGGTCAGGTCGGGGGCGAGGTAGGTGGGGCGGTGGTGGGGCGGGGCGGTCAGCGCCGTGAGGGGGTCGGTCACACCAGTGAAGACCAGAAGGCTGTCGGCGCCGCCGTTATAGGCGCCCTCGATGTCGGTGTCGAGGCGGTCGCCGACGATCAGGGGGCGCTCGGCACCGGTGCGCAGGATGCTCTCGCGGTGCAGGGGGGTCTCGGGCTTGCCGGTGATGATCGGGTCGACGCCGGTGGCGTAGCGGATCACCTGGGCGAGCGAGCCGTTGCCGGGCTTGGGCGGGCCGGCGGGGACCGGGACTGTGAAGTCGCCGTTGGAGGCCACGAACAGCGCGCCGTTTCGGACGGCCTGGGCGCCCTCGGAGATCAGGCCGTAGTCCAGGTGCGGGGAGAAGCCCTGGACGACGGCCTCGGGGCGGGCGGCGGACGTCGAGACGGGGGTCAGGCCCTGGGCGTACAGCGCGTGCCGCAGAGCCGTGCCGCCCACCACCAGCACCTTCGCCCCCGCTGGGAGGCGCTCGGCCAGCAGCCGCGCCGCCGCCTGCGCGGAGGTCACCACGTCCTCGGCCGCGGCCGGGACGCCCAGGCTCGTCAGCAGGTCGGCGACGGCGCCGGGCGACCGCGAGGCGTTGTTCGTCACATAGGCCAGCCGCATCCCCTGGGCCCGCGCCTTGGCCAGGGATTCGGCGGCGTTCTCGACCGGCTTGCGGCCGCGGTAGACGACACCGTCCAGGTCCAGCAGCGCCACGTCGTAGGCGTCGATCAGCATTCGTCATCTCCGGGAGTCGAGGGTTGCTCGGGCATGCCGCAACGCCGAGGCGTAGTCCTGGTTCTCCGGCCGCATCGCCGCCGCCAGGGCCAGGTGCTCCACCGCGGCCTCGAACTCGCCCATCCGGCTCAGCGCCAGGCCCAGCCCGAACCGGGCGTAGTCCTCCGCCGGATTCTCCTCGATGATCGACTGGAAGTTCTCAGCGGCCTCGGCGTAGTGCCGCGCCCCCAGCAGCGCCCGCCCCAGCGCCTCCCGGAGGCTGGGCGAGCGCGGATCGGCCTCCACGGCCCTGGCCAGCGGCTGCACGGCCGCCGCGGGACTGCCCGAGCCCAGCAGCCGCATGCCGCGCGAGTAAAGGTCGTAGACGTCCACGGGTGTCTCCTGAGGCTCATTCGAACCTTCCACCAAGGCACGCACCTCCCCTGCACCTCCATGCGTAACATGCCCCGCTCCCGTATGTCCGGACCCTGCGGCGGGAATCTTCACGGCCCGCGGGGAACTTGAACGAACGTGAGCACTTCTGACACGCCGCCCGCGGGCCTGGAACTCCTGCCCTTCGCCGGGGTCCGCTTCTCCGCCGCCGCGGTGGGCGGCCTCGAGTCCGTCACCTGCCCGCCGTACGACCTCATCGACGAGGACGACCTGCGGCGGCTGAGGGCGGAGGACACCCACAACATCGTGCGGATCACCCTGCCGGCCGGCGGCCACGCGTCAGCGGGCGGGCTGCTGCGCGCGTGGCTGGCCGACGGGACGCTGACCGTCGACGACTCTCCCGCCCTGTACGTCTACGAGATGGGCGGCCCCCGGTTCCTGCAGCGCGGGCTCATCGGCTGCGTGGGGCTGCGGGCCGAGTCCGAGGGGGTGATCCTGCCGCACGAGAACGTCTACCCCGGCCCCGTCCGCGACCGGCTCGCCCTGATGGAGGCCACCCGCGCCAACCTGGAGCCGATCCTCCTCACCTACGAGGGGGACGGACCGGCCAGCGACCTGGTCGACAGGGTCGCCGACGGCTCCGAACCGGTGCTGGAGATCGTCTCGGGGGACGGGACGCGGCACCGCCTGTGGCGCCTGGCCGACGACGGCACCGTCGCCGACGACCTGCGCGACCGCCGGGCGCTGATCGCCGACGGCCACCACCGCTACGCCGCGTACCGGGAGTTCCAGGCCCGCCAGGACGGTCCGGGCCCGTGGGACTACGGGCTGGCGCTGCTGGTCGACTCCCTGCGCTATCCCCCGCATCTGGGTGCCATCCACCGCGTCCTGCCGGGCCTGGACCCGCAGGAGGCCGTCACGCGGGCCGCGGAGGCCTTCCGCGTCACGCCGCTGGAGGGCGGTCTCGCCAAGGGGCTCACCGCCCTGGAGGCGGCTCCGGACGGCCTGCTGATCGCCGGTTCGGGCTGCCGCCTGTGGCTGCTCGACGAGCCCGACCCCGTCCGGCTGGCCGCGGCCCTGCCCGCCGACCGCTCCGCGCGCTGGCGCTCCCTGAACACCGCGGTCCTGGACGGGCTGCTGATCGGCGACCTGTGGAAGATCGTCCCGGACGAGCACAGCGTCCAGGTGGTGCACGACGACCCGGCGCACGCGGTGGCGCGCGCGAGCCGGGCGGAGGGCACGGCGGTGATCCTGAACCCGCTGACGGTCCCGGAGGTGATGGCGCTGGCCGCCGGCGGGGAGCGGGTGCCGCGCAAGTCGACGTCGTTCGGGCCCAAGCCGCGCACCGGCCTGGTGATGCGGCTGCTCTGAGACCCGGCGCCTTTACGTTGTAGATCATCAATGGCGGGTTAGTGTGAGGCCATGGCGAACCTGATCACGCCGCTCGGCGACGACGTCTACGAGATCGACACCCAGATGGCCGGATTCCAGGGCATCACCGCCGGCTATCTGATCCTCGGCGACCGGCCCTGCCTCATCGAACCCGGCACCTCCGGCTCCGCCCCGATCGTCCAGGAGGCGCTGACCTCCCTGGGCGTGTCCGCGAACGACCTCGCCTCGGTCGTCGTCACCCACATCCACCTCGACCACGCGGGCGGCGTCGGCGACATCGCCGCGCTCTACCCGTCCGCCGAGGTCGTCGTCCACGAGAAGGGCGCCCGTCACCTCGCCTCGCCCGAACGGCTCGTGCGCAGCGCGCGCATGGTCTTCGGCGACATGTTCGACGCCCTCTTCGGCGAGCTGAAGCCCACGGACGCCGCCCGCATCACGTCGGTGGAGGACACCGGGGTCGTCGACCTGGGCGGCGGCCGCCGGCTGGAGACGTACTACTCCCCCGGCCACGCCCGCCACCACGTCGGCCTGCTCGACTCCCTCACCGGCGACCTGTACGTCGGGGACGCCGCGGGCATCTACATCCCCGAGACCGCCGAGGTCCGCCCCGCCACTCCCCCGCCGGACTTCGACCTGGAGACGGCGCTGGCCTCCCTCGACCGGTTCCGCGAGCTCCGGCCGACCCGGCTGCTGTTCGCCCACTACGGTCCCGTGACCGACGTCCCCCTGACCCTCGACCGTTCCGAGGAGGAGCTGCGGCTGTGGGTCGAGACCGTCCAGCAGGCCCACGACGAGGGCCTGGACGTCGACCACGCCGTCGCCATGGTCCAAGAGCGCACCGCCGGACGGTACCGCTCCTACGAGGACCCCGAACTGCGGGAGAAGTACGAGGTCCTCAACAGCACGCCGAGCAACGTGGCCGGGATCATGCACTCGCTCCGGAGCTGACCGCAGGACCGCGCCGGACACCGCCTCCGGGCCGGACATCACTTCCGGTACCTACATTCCTGCGCAGAAAATTAAGCATTGCCATGTTCTTCGGGAGAGAAAGCCTGGCAGGAGAGGAGAGGACACCGCCGAACCCACCGGAGCAGCGATGAACCTGGGCATCAGCGTCCTCTTCAGGGCCATCCCTCTGGTCATGGGCGCCGTCTGCCTCGCGTTCGGCCTCTACCTGCTGCGCGTCGACGACCCCGGGCACTTCGTCGCCGGCCACGTCAACATCGCGCTGGCCGGCATCTGCTACGCGCTCTTCACCACCGCCGCGACGATCATCCGGCAGCTCATCGAGCGCTACCGCACCCTCTGGCGCATCCTGCTCCCGGCCACCGGCTACCTCGTGGCCCTGCTCACCGTCATCTGGGGCATCGTCATCATGCGGCAGGGCCACGCGCCGGAGAACCAGCTCACCGGCCACGTGGTGCTCGGCGTCGGGCTCATCTCCGCCTGCGTCAGCACCGTGGCCACCTCCTCCACCTACTTCACCTTCATCTCGCGCAACGCCGCCCAGGGCCCCGAGGCGGGAGCGCCCGACGAGGTGTACTCGGCGACGACCGGGCGGGTCCTCATCGCCATCCCGTTCGTCTGCGGCCTCATCGAGGTCATCCTGGCGATCGTGCTGTGGACCGGGAGCACCACCGCCTCCTGGGTCGCCGGCCACGTGGTGTTCGGCCTGGGCGCCATCTGCCTGAGCCTGGTCTCCCTGGTCGCCAGCATCGTCCGCCAGGTCCGCAACGGCTTCGGGGAGCCCGAGCGCTTCCGGTGGAGCGCGATGGTCGTCGTGCTGGGGACGATCAACGTCCTGCTCGGCCTGGGGGTGCTGATCTTCGCGCACTCCTCCGCCCGGATAGCGCCCGGCTGCATCCTCATCGGCCTCGGCCTGATCTGCTACAGCATCCTGTCCAAGGCGCTGCTGCTGGCCCTGGTCTGGCGGCGGCAGGCGCCCCTGGCCAACCGCATCCCCATCCTGCCGATCCTCACCGCCCTGGCCTGCCTGTTCTTCTCCGCCTTCCTCGCCGAGGCCGCCGACACCGACTCCGCCTTCTTCGTCGCCGCCCGCGTCATGGTCGGCCTCGGCGCCGTCTGCTTCACCCTCTTCTCGATCGTCTCCATCCTCGAGGCCGGGACCTCGACCTGATCCCCCGGGCCAGGGGGACCAGGTCCGGGGGTCAGGCGCGGAAGGGGCCGCTCACCTCGTAGGTCACGCCGCCGGTGCCCAGGATGACGCCGCTGGCGCCCCGCTGGGAGGAGAAGTACAGCCGCGACCCGTCCGGCGAGAAGGCCGGGCCGGTGATCTCCGAGTCGGGATGCCCGTCGACCTGCACGAACGGGGCGACGACGCCGTCGGGGGTGATGAGGTTGATCTGCATGTCGTCGCCGTCCTCGGCGATGTAGAGGTCGCCGCCGGAGGTGCCGGTGATGTTGTCGACGCCCTTGAGCGTGGCGGCCCCGTTCGCGACGAGGTCGTCGTCGTAGGCGATGCCGAGCACCTCGTTCACCGCGTCGTAGGACCACACGCGGTTGTCGCCCTTGGTGGTGAAGTAGCAGACGTCTTCGCTGTAGTAGCAGCCTTCGCCGCCGGTGAACCGCATCGCCCCTGCCACCTGGTCGCGGGTGGGGGTGATCCACCGCTCCGGCTGGGGCACCTTCTCCCAGCCGACCTTCCCCGGCCCCGAACCGACCAGCACCTGCAGCTCACCGGCCGACAGGTCGCCCCACACCTGCGGGAGGAACCGGTAGAAGCAGCCGTCGGAGCGGTCCTCGGTGAGGTAGACGGCCTTGCGGACCGGGTCGCAGGCCGCGGCCTCGTGCTTGAACCGGCCGAGCGCGGGCCGCTTCTTCGCGGCGTTCTTCCCGTACGGGTCGGTCTCGTAGACGCAGCCGTAGTCGTACTCCTCGCACGACAGCCACGTCCCCCACGGCGTCGCCCCGCCCGCGCAGTTGATCTGCGTCATGTTGAGCGTCCGGTAGGCGCCGGTGATCGTCCCGTCCGCCGCGAACCGCACCGCCGAGGCCCCGCCCACGAGCGGCACCTCGGAGTTGCTCACGTAGATCCACCCGTCGCCGTCGGGGAAGCAGGCGCCCCCGTCCGGCGCCGCGTGCCACACGTACCCGGTGTCGGCGACCTTCTTCATCGACCGCGCGACCACCCGGCTGCTGAACCCCTGCGGCAGCCGCAACCCGTTCGCGTCCACCGACCCCAGCGGTCCGTACGGCCCCGCCCCCGGCTGCGCCGGCCCCGCGAAAGCGCTCTGCCACAACCCTCCGGCGAAGGCCGTCGCACCCGCCCCCACCACCGTCGCCCGCAGAAAGTTCCGCCGTCCCACACCGCGCATAGCGTCCACTCCTCCTCGAGTACCACCGAACGCCGTGCAGTCGATCATCCGATCCCCCGCCAGACCACAACAGCCCCGTGAATATGGCGCGAACACCCCCGGCCGTCAAGACCTGAACCTTCCTCAGATTCCCGTCCCCGCCCCCCGAAACCTCAGGGGGTTTTCCGATTCCCTACCCGACATGCCCCTCCCCACCGGCCTTATGACGGCTTTCGAGCCGGCAGCCGGGGAATCGGCGGAAAGAGACCCGCGAGACCTTCCCTCCTCCGCCCGCGCGCCTTCCGCCGACGGAACCTTCCTCGCCGCACGAAGCAGCCCGCGGAAACCCACGGGAAGGGAGGGCCCCGGCCTTCAGGCCGCCTGCCCATGGGTCAGGGGCGCCCAACGGTCCTCGGGGGCTTCTTCTCGGCGAGGAGGGCGGTGGCGAGGTCCGGGGGTGAAAAAGAAGAAGGCCCGCGGAGCGGGCCTTCTCGTCAGTCGGTTTCCTCGGTGCCGGGGGACTCCGGGTCGGGGAGGGCGTCCGGCGGGGGCTGGAAGGACAGGGTCAGCGGGGACTCCGGCTCGCGGGGCCTTTCGTCCGCGGGCTCCAGCTCGGGGGTCGCCGAGGCGGGGGCCTGCGGGGCGGGGGGCTCCTGGCCGGACTCGGGGGTCGCCGCGGCGGAGTCCTCGACGGACGCCTCGACGGACGCCTCGGCGGTCTCCTCGGCGGTCTCCGGGTCGACGATGTCGATGATCTCGAGGCCGTCGAGTTCGGCGTAGCGCTCGGTGGCGTCGGTCTCCTCGTCGCGGTCGGCGGCGGCCGAGCGGAGGAACCAGTCCTTGGCCTCCTCCTCGCGGCCGGCGGCCACGAGGGCGTCGGCGTAGGCGTAGAAGAGGCGGGCGGACCAGGGCCGCAGGCGCCGGTCCTTCAGCTCGGGGATCTGCAGGGCGACGACCGCCGCGTCGAACTGGCCGAGGTCGCGGCGGGCGCCGGACTCCACGATGTGGAGTTCGATGCGCTCCTCCTTGGGCAGCGAGCCCGCTTCCTTGGAGCGGGTGATGTCCAGGGCGCGCTCGGGCCGGCCGAGGCCGCGTTCGCAGTCGGCGAGGATCGAGAGGTAGAGGTCCTCGCGTCCCGGCAGGCGGCGGGCGGCGCGCAGCTCCGACAGCGCCTCGGACCAGGCGCCCGCGTGGTAGGCGGCGATGCCGCAGGCCTCGCGGACGACCCCGACCCGGCTGGCCAGGCGGCGCGCCGTCTTGGCGTGCCGGTAGGCGAGCTCGGCGTCATCCTCGACCAGCCGCCCCGCGGCGACCAGGTGGCGGGCGACGAGCGCCGCCAGGTCCTTGGGCAGCGTCCGCAGCTCCTCCCGCGCCTCGACGTCCAGCTCCTCACCGGTGATCTCCTCGGGGATCACCGGGTCGTCATAGGACGTGCGCTGCGGGTCCCGGTCCTCCCGGGCGCCGTAGCCACCGCGCTGGCGCCGCTCCTCACGACGCTCCCCGAACCGCTCCTCGGCCGACGGCCGCCCCTCTCCGCGGAACTCGCGCCGCTCCCCGGGCCGCCCCCGGTCGTCCTTACGGAACTCACGGCGCTCGCCCTGCGGGCGGTCATCACGACGGAACTCACGACGCTCACCGGACTGGCCACGGTCATCGCGACGGCCGAAGCCACGGTCATCCTTGCGGAAGTCACGACGCTCACCGCCCTGGGAGCGGTCGTCCTTACGGAAGTCACGGCGCTCGCCGGACTGGCCGCGGTCGTCACGACGGCCGAAGCCCTTGTCGTCGCGGCGGAAGTCACGCCGCTCGCCCGACTGCGGGCGGTCGTCGCGACGGCCGAACCCACGGTCGTCCTTACGGAACTCGCGACGCTCGCCCTGCGGACGGTCATCACGGCCAAAGCCGCGGTCATCCTTGCGGAAGTCACGACGCTCGCCCTGCGGACGGTCATCACGACGCTCGCCGGACTGGGGGCGGTCATCACGGCGGCCGAAGCCGCGGTCGTCCTTGCGGAAGTCGCGACGCTCGCCCTGCGGACGGTCATCGCGGCGGAAGTCGCGGCGCTCACCGGTCTGGGAGCGGTCGTCACGGCGGAAGTCGCGGCGCTCGCCCGACTGGGGGCGGTCGTCACGACGGCCGAAGCCACGGTCGTCCTTACGGAACTCGCGGCGTTCGCCGGACTGACCGCGATCGTCGCGGCGGCCGAAGCCCTTGTCGTCACGGCGGAAGTCACGCCGCTCGCCGGGTCGACCCCGGTCATCACGGCCGAAGCCGCGGTCGTCCTTACGGAAGTCACGACGCTCGCCGCCCTGGGAGCGGTCGTCCTTGCGGAAGTCGCGGCGTTCACCGCCCTGCGGACGGTCATCACGACGGAACTCGCGGCGTTCGCCGGACTGGCCGCGATCGTCGCGACGGCCGAAGCCCTTGTCGTCACGGCGGAAATCACGCCGCTCGCCCGACTGCGGGCGGTCGTCACGGCGGCCGAAGCCACGGTCGTCCTTACGGAAGTCACGACGCTCACCGCCCTGGGAGCGGTCGTCCTTGCGGAAGTCGCGGCGCTCGCCGGACTGCCCCGCGTCACGGCGGTCGAAGGAACGTCCCCGTTCATCGCGCGCCTGGGGTTTTCCGAAACGGTCCTTAGAGCGTTCGCCGGACTGGCCCTGCCAGCCGCCGGAGCGCTGTCCCGAACCCGCCGACTGAGGCCGACCCTTTCCAGCGGCCCCCGGCTTGAACGGCTTACGGGCACCAGGCTTACGCGCCGGCCGGCCGTTCCCACGGCCTCCGTTCGCGCCCTGCTGCCCCTGACGTCCCTCGCGGTTGTCGCCGCGGCCTTCCTCTTCCTTCACCTCTACATGGTAGACGGAACGCGGCGACCCTCAGACGCGAACGCCGTCCCCGCCCGGAAAGGGAAACCCCCGGAAAACCCGGGTTTCCTTTCCCCGTCGGAACCACCCTCCGGGCGCATCGCCGTCCTCTCCTCCGCCGCCCTGGGAAGGCCGCCAGCGCCCTTTCCCGCGCCGAGGCGAACTCACCCACCGCGCTCCGCTCCCAGGCGCTCTGCAGGCCCACGAGCCGAGTCACCGCACCGGCCCGACGCCCCGCGCTCAGCTCCCGGCGGCGACGAGACCTTCCCCACGTTCACCATCGCCTTCCACGGGAAACCGGGCGGTGGAAAATCGCTCCGGAAATGCGAAAGGCTTCAGAATGCGGAAAGGCCCCGGACAATGTCCGGGGCCTTTCACACGTTGATTGCGGCGGTGACCTACTCTCCCACACAGTCTCCCATGCAGTACCATCGGCGCTGGAGGGCTTAACTTCCGGGTTCGAGATGGGACCGGGTGTCTCCCCTCCGCCATAACCGCCGCAAGTCTCAAGAGACTCGCAGCAATCTGCGGTCATACTATTCAGTTTCAGCGCGGTAGCCGGCTGTTTTCCGGGAACCGCACAGGGACGCGAGCACACACATCAGGTCTTGAAAGAATTTGGTGTGTTGTAGTC